>NZ_JAOWHD010000059.1:547930-562049 GCF_030332785.1 Citrobacter sp. Cpo069 | reverse complement strand
GGTTCCGGAAAGCTTTCAGCTTTGGGCCAGTTATTAAAACCCCTTTTGATTTGTTAAAACACCTTGCGGTCTGGCAACTGCAAGGGTTAAACAAGAAATCAAAAGGGGGTCCCAATGGGGGACGAAAAGAGCTTAGCGCACACCCGATGGAACTGTAAATATCACATAGTTTTTGCGCCCAAATACCGAAGACAAGCATTCTACGGGGAGAAACGTAGGGCGATAGGCAGCATCTTAAGAAAGCTGTGTGAGTGGAAAAACGTGCGGATCCTGGAAGCGGAATGCTGTGCAGATCATATCCATATGCTTGTGGAAATCCCGCCCAAAATGAGCGTATCCGGTTTTATGGGTTATCTGAAAGGTAAAAGCAGTCTGATGTTGTATGAGCAGTTTGGTGATATGAAGTTTAAATACAGGAACAGGGAGTTCTGGTGTCGTGGGTATTACGTAGATACGGTGGGTAAGAACACAGCAAGGATACAGGAATACATAAAGCACCAGCTTGCAGAGGATAAAATGGGCGAGCAGTTATCGATCCCTTATCCGGGTAGCCCGTTTACGGGCCGTAAGTAACGAAGTCTGATGCAAATGTCAGATCGTATGCGCCTGTTAGGGCGCGGCTGGTAACAGAGCCTTATAGGCGCATCAGAAAAACCTCCGGCTATGCCGGAGGATATTTATTTGTCTGCAAGGTTGAACTGTAACAAAACGCAACGCAGACTAATGACATTCAGTTAATCGGGTGTCTCATGTCATTACTTTCTCGTTATTCCTTCTCTGTTAAACCTCAGGAAGCGATCCTCATTGTGATCACCATGTTCTGGGGTGGCACGTTTTTGGCGGTGCAATATGCCGTTACCCTGAGCGGCCCTTTTTTCTTTGTCGGTGTGCGTTTTGCCACTGCCGCGCTGGCGGTCGCGCTTTTGTCGTTACACACACTGCATAAGCTGACGTGGCTGGAAGTTAAAGCAGGGGTTGCAATCGGTATCGCAATTGCGCTGGGTTATAGTCTGCAAACCTGGGGGTTACAGTTTATTCCCAGCAGTAAATCGGCGTTTATTACCGCGATGTACGTACCGTTGGTGCCGCTTTTACAATGGTTGTGTCTGGGACGCATACCAGGTCTGATGCCGTGCGTCGGCATTGTGCTGGCCTTTATCGGATTGATTTTTCTTGCCGGACCGGGAGGCAATTTACTGGCTTTAGGCGAAGGCGAGTGGATCACACTCGCCGGTGCGGTGGCGATTGCGGCAGAAATTATCCTGATTAGCGCGTGGGCAGGAAAAGTGGATGTTCGTCGGGTAACGGTAGTGCAACTGGCAACCGCTTCGATAGTGGCGTTTATGGCGATGGGACCGGCCGGAGAGACCGTACCACCAATGTCTACCGGATTGCTGGTGGTGGCGCTGGGGCTGGGGATTTTTAGCGCGATTATTCAGGTCACCATGAACTGGGCGCAGCGCAGCGTTTCGCCGACGCGCGCGACGGTTATTTATACCGGTGAACCGGTGTGGGCGGGGATCTTTGGCCGTCTGGCGGGTGAACGCTTACCGCTACTTGCATTGCTTGGTGCGGTATTCATTATTGTTGGCGTACTGGTCAGCGAGCTGAAGTTCAAAAAGAAAAAAGTACTTGGACAAGAGGCGCCGCCGGAATCGCTTTAATTTAACCATTCACCGCGTGATTTGGTATGCTGACGCCCTCACAAGAAGGAGAGGGCGCATGGTCCAACGCGCAGAGAAAAAAACAGGTAAGCGCTCGCAGGCCGTCAGTGCAAAACGCCAGGCCATCTTAACCGCGGCATTAAATATCTTCTCCCAATATGGGATCCACGGCACGCGCCTGGAGCAGGTGGCAGAGCAGGCGGGCGTTTCAAAAACCAATCTACTTTATTACTACCCGTCAAAAGAGGTGCTTTATATCGCCGTTTTACGGCAGATCCTCGACATCTGGCTGGCTCCATTGAAAGCTTTTCGCGAAGACTTTGCGCCGCTGGTGGCCATTAAAGAATACATTCGCCTTAAGCTGGAAGTGTCGCGCGATTACCCTCAGGCCTCACGGCTGTTTTGTATGGAGATGCTGGCCGGAGCGCCTTTATTGATGGCAGAACTGGAGGGGGATCTCAAAACGCTAATTGATGAGAAATCCGCGCTGATTGCCGGTTGGATCAAAAGCGGAAAACTGGCTCCGGTCGATCCGCATCATCTGATTTTTATGATTTGGGCTTCAACTCAGCACTACGCCGATTTTGCCCCACAGGTAGAGGCGGTGACGGGCGCAACGCTGCGTGATGAAGCCTTTTTTAACCAAACGGTGGAGAGCGTACAGCGGATGATTATTGAAGGGATCCGCGTGCGTTAACTGGCCGGCGGTAACGGGCAGCTTAAATCGCCTTCTTCACACTGTAAGAGCGAGGCGAGAAACGCTTCGCGCTCGTTGGTCTTATCCGTCAGGCACTGGCTGGAAATCATCGCCTGAACGCTACCGCCTTCAGTGCCAGAACTGATTAACGCACAGTCCGCATCGCGCAAAGTTATCCAGGATATTTGCGCTTTTTTCAGTAAATCGCGCTGGGTTGGGGCGGCGCGCTTCAGCGCATTCTGATAAGTTTCATTAAGTTTGGCGTCGGCCGCCTTATACTGCTCTGCCGCACAGGTGTTCATCTCAATCTGCGTGTTCGCGTTGGCGCAGTCATCCGCCAGCGCCTGGCCGCTAAGCAGCAGCGCTGCACATGTCAGTACGATTCGTTTCATGCTTCCCTCTGGCTTCATAAAAAAAGGCCCCGTTACCGGAGCCTTAATTAACCACAACCTTAGCCGATTGTCATCAGGCTGGCGTTCCCCCCAGCAGCGGCGGTATTGACGCTCAGGGAGCGCTCAATATACAACCTTTCCAGCAGGATATTGCTTTCGGCGCGGGCAAAGCCCTGGACCGACACAATCGCTCCTTCGCGGGCCGCCACCGCTTCACACAGTGCGCGAAGCTGATCGGAATCACCGTGGAAAATAACCGCATCAAACGGCTGCGTAGTGATGTTGTCCGCTTTGGCAAACTGGATGCGCCCGGAAACTACTGCTGGCAGGCGTTTTGCCAGGTCGCGATGGAATGTATCATCTGGCCACAGGATTAAGCTACCAACGGAAGTTACAGCGGCAACCTGTACCAGCGCATCCTGTTCATCATCGGCGATACACAGCACGCGTTCGCGCGGCAACAGCGTCCAGGTATTGCGCTCGCCGGTGGGTCCTGGCAGCAGGCGTTGCGTTCCGGCCTGCGCCAGTTCACCAAACTGTTGGCAGAGCGCACGCAGTGCTGGACGATCGGTTGCCCATTCGCTAAGCGCTTCCAGCGGCTGAACGAGCGCCGTTTTAAGCTGTGCATCGACAGGGTATTCGGCATCCTGACGGGCAAGCGTAATGCCTAACGCATTTTCCGGACGGTTTGCCAGCAGGCGGTACAGATACAGCGGTCCACCCGCTTTTGGCCCGGTTCCTGACAAGCCTTCGCCACCGAATGGCTGCACTCCGACGACGGCGCCGACCATATTGCGGTTAACGTACAGGTTCCCCACATGTGCCGAACCCGTGACCTGGGCGATGGTTTCATCGATACGGGTGTGCACGCCCAACGTCAGGCCGTAGCCGGAGGCATTAATTTGCTCAATCAGACTGCCCAGATTGTTGCGGGTGTAACGCACAACGTGCAGTACCGGACCGAACACCTCTTTTTGCAATTCGTCGAAGCTTTCCAGCTCGATAAGCGTCGGCGCGATAAAGGTACCGCTTTGCCATTCACGCGCATCGTCGCTGTTTTCGCGCGCGGCCTGGAACACCGGACGCCCTTTGGCGCGCATGGCCTGAATATGGCGCTCAATATTGGCTTTGGCTTCTTCATCGATTACCGGTCCAATATCGGTGGTCAGGCGGCCCGGATTACCCATGCGGCATTCCGCCATTGCGCCACGCAGCATTTTCAGCGTATGGTCGGCGACATCGTCCTGCAGACACAGGACGCGAAGCGCGGAGCAGCGCTGTCCGGCGCTGTCAAAGGCAGAAGCCAGAACGTCGACCACGACCTGTTCCGTTAACGCAGAAGAGTCGACGATCATGGCGTTCATCCCGCCGGTTTCGGCGATAAGCGGGATTGGACGCCCCTGAGCATCCAGGCGGGTCGCGATATTACGTTGCAACAGCGTGGCGACTTCCGTTGAGCCGGTAAACATGACGCCGCGTACGCGCTCATCGGAAGTGAGCTGTGCCCCGACCGTTTCGCCCTGGCCGGGCAACAGTTGCACCACGCCTGGCGGCACACCTGCTTCGAGTAAAATGGCAATACCCTGGGCGGCAATCAGCGGAGTTTGTTCCGCGGGTTTTGCCAACACGCTGTTGCCCGCCGCCAGCGCAGCGGCAATCTGCCCGGTGAAAATGGCCAGCGGGAAGTTCCAGGGGCTGATACAGACCACCGGCCCTAACGGACGATGGGTTTCATTATCGAAATCATCGCGGACCTGACCGGCATAATAGTGCAGGAAGTCTACCGCTTCTCGCACTTCCGCAATGGCGTTGCTGAAGGTTTTGCCCGCTTCGCGCACCAGAATGCCAATTAACTGCTGCATCTGGCCTTCCATCAGAACGGCGGCGCGATGCAAAATAGCGGCGCGCTCTTGTGGCGGTGTGGCGAACCAGATCGGCGCGTTATTTACCGCGTTCTGCAATGCCTGTTCCACTTCGCTGTGAGTCGCTTCACGCACATAACCGACAATGTCTTTCGGTTCGGCCGGGTTGACGACTGGGGTCATTTCACCGTCAGCAACCGGATGTTCGAGCATCGGTTTAGCGTGCCATTTTTGCAGCGCGCTGTTAAGCAGGGCGGAGGACAGTGAGGCCAGACGATGTTCGTTCGCTAAATCCAGCCCGCCTGAGTTTTCGCGGCCTTTACCGTACAGGTCACGCGGCAGGGCAATCTTCGGATGTGGCAGACCAGCCTGGCCTTCCTGCTGCGCCAGTTTTTCAACGGCTTCGACCGGATCGGCTACCAGTTCATCCAGCGGCAGGGTAGTGTCTGCAATGCGGTTGACGAACGAGGTGTTGGCGCCGTTTTCCAGCAGACGACGCACCAGATACGCAAGCAGCGTTTCATGCGTGCCGACTGGCGCATAAATACGGCATGGACGGTTCAGCTTACCATCCGCTACTTTGCCGGTGACCTGCTCATACAGCGGTTCGCCCATACCGTGCAGGCACTGGAACTCGTACTGACCCGGATAGTAGTTTTGACCGGCCAACTGATAAATCGCCGCCAGCGTATGGGCGTTGTGGGTGGCGAACTGCGGGTAGATCAGATTCGGTACCGCAAGCAGTTTTTTCGCGCAGGCCAGATAGGAAACGTCAGTGTAGACCTTACGGGTATAGACCGGATAACCTTCCAGACCGTCCATTTGCGCACGTTTGATTTCGCTATCCCAGTAGGCGCCTTTAACCAGGCGGATCATCAGGCGACGGCGGCTGCGCGTGGCGAGGTCAATCAGGTAGTCGATAACATACGGGCAGCGCTTCTGGTAGGCCTGAATAACAAAGCCGATACCGTTCCAGCCCGCGAGTTCAGGTTCAAAGCACAGTTTCTCCAGCAGATCGAGGGAGATCTCCAGTCGGTCGGCCTCTTCAGCATCGATATTGATACCGATGTCGTACTGGCGCGCCAGCAGAGTAAGCGACTTCAGACGCGGATAGAGTTCATCCATTACGCGGTCATACTGCGCGCGACTATAACGCGGATGCAGCGCTGACAGCTTGATAGAAATGCCCGGCCCTTCATAGATGCCGCGACCATTTGAGGCTTTACCAATGGCGTGGATTGCCTGTTGGTACGAAACCATATAAGCCTGGGCATCGGCGGCGGTCAGAGCCGCTTCGCCCAGCATGTCGTAAGAGTAGCGGAAACCTTTTTCTTCCAGTTTACGGGCGTTAGCCAGCGCTTCGGCGATAGTCTCTCCGGTGACGAACTGCTCGCCCATCAGGCGCATTGCCATGTCGACGCCTTTACGCACCAGTGGTTCACCGCTTTTACCGATAATACGGTTGAGTGAGCGTGAGAGGCTGGCTTCATTATGCGTAGAAACCAGACGACCGGTAAACAACAGCCCCCAGGTCGCCGCGTTGACGAACAGGGACGGGCTACGTCCAATGTGCGACTGCCAGTTGCCGTTGCTGATTTTGTCGCGGATTAACGCATCGCGGGTTGCCTTATCAGGAATACGCAGCAGGGCTTCGGCCAGGCACATCAGCGCGACCCCTTCCTGCGAAGAAAGTGAGAATTCCTGCAATAAACCCTGTACCATCCCGGCGCGGCCGCTGGCGGTCTTTTGGTTACGCAGTTTGTCGGCCAGATCGTACGCCAGCTTGTGCGCTTGCTCCGCGATGGGTTGCGGCAGACGAGCCTGTTCCATCAGCATCGGCACAGCATCGGTTTCGGCTCGGCGGTACGCGGCGGTGATTGCTGCGCGGGAAACTGACTGCGGCAGGATCTGTTCGGCAAATTCCAGGAAAGGCTGATGCGCTTCATTCTGCGGCGTGGTTGACTCCTCACCCTCATTCGCGGCACCCGCCAGCAGGGCCGGCAGTTCAGGAAGCGCGTCGTCATTTTCCAGTCTTTCGAGATAATTAAAGATGGCTTGCTTGATCAGCCAATGTGGCGTGCGATCGATTCGTGATGCTGCTGTTTTAATACGCTCGCGAGTGGCGTCATCCAGTTTAACCCCCATCGTGGTGGTTCCCATGCCGTTTACTCCTGTTGTACTGAAATACGGGTCTGATAGTTACCGAGAAATATCCACTATGTTGCAACTTTGTGCAACCGTGTTAAATGTGACTTGGTTTGCAAGCTTGGAAATGAATGAGATGTTAATAAATATGAGTCTTATGATGTGGGCTGTAAAAATTACAGAATCTTTTTCTCTGCGGTAGTTAACACTTTTAAAAGGTGCAACCGAAAAAAATGTGAGAGAGTGCAACCTACAGAAAAATGCTATCTACTCTGGATTAAATTTGATGTAAATGATGTGTTAAATCGATTGTGAATAACCATCGCTTCCGGCAGGATACGGTCGCCCTGGTCAACATAGATATCTTTGCCACGTTCCGGCAGGGTAATAAAACGGCAAGCCACGGCATTGCTGATACATAATTTTGGAGAGTTTTGATGGCTATTAGCACACCGATGTTAGTGACATTCTGTGTCTATATTTTCGGCATGATATTGATAGGGTTTATTGCATGGCGTTCAACCAAAAACTTTGACGATTACATTCTGGGTGGACGCAGTCTGGGTCCATTCGTGACCGCGTTATCCGCCGGGGCATCTGACATGAGCGGCTGGTTGCTGATGGGTCTGCCTGGCGCGATTTTCCTGTCGGGGATTTCAGAAAGCTGGATCGCCATCGGCCTTATTTTGGGCGCCTGGATCAACTGGAAGCTGGTGGCCGGACGTTTACGCGTACACACCGAATACAATAACAATGCGCTGACGTTACCGGATTACTTTACCGGTCGCTTTGAAGATAAAAGCCGAATTCTGCGTATTATCTCCGCGCTGGTTATTCTGCTGTTTTTCACCATCTATTGTGCTTCCGGTATTGTGGCAGGGGCTCGTCTGTTTGAAAGCACCTTTGGAATGAGCTACGAAACAGCACTGTGGGCGGGCGCGGCCGCAACGATCATTTATACCTTTATTGGTGGTTTCCTGGCGGTTAGCTGGACCGATACCGTCCAGGCCAGCCTGATGATCTTTGCTTTGATCCTGACGCCGGTGATGGTAGTCATTGGCGTGGGTGGATTCGACGATTCGCTGGAAGTGATTAAACAAAAGAGCATTGAGAACGTGGACATGTTCAAAGGGCTGAATTTTGTTGCCATCATTTCCCTGATGGGCTGGGGTCTGGGCTACTTTGGTCAGCCGCATATTCTGGCGCGCTTTATGGCTGCAGATTCCCACCATAGCATCGTTCATGCTCGCCGCATTAGCATGGCCTGGATGATTCTGTGTCTGGCAGGTGCTGTAGCCGTGGGCTTCTTTGGTATTGCTTACTTTAACAACAACCCACAGCTTGCCGGTGCCGTTAACCAGAACGCCGAGCGTGTGTTTATTGAACTGGCGCAAATCCTGTTCAACCCGTGGATTGCCGGTATTCTGCTGTCTGCGATCCTCGCTGCGGTTATGTCGACCCTGAGCTGCCAGCTGCTGGTGTGCTCCAGCGCAATCACCGAAGATTTGTACAAAGCGT
The DNA here is from genome assembly GCF_030332785.1 of Citrobacter sp. Cpo069. Classification (NCBI taxonomy): domain Bacteria; kingdom Pseudomonadati; phylum Pseudomonadota; class Gammaproteobacteria; order Enterobacterales; family Enterobacteriaceae; genus Citrobacter; species Citrobacter sp. Cpo069. The sequence continues at coordinate 553,771 of NZ_JAOWHD010000059.1, read as the reverse complement.
TCCTGCGTAAAAATGCCAGCCAGAAAGAGTTGGTGTGGATTGGCCGCATCATGGTGTTGGTCGTGGCACTGGTGTCTATCGCGCTGGCGGCGAACCCTGAGAACCGCGTACTTGGTCTGGTAAGCTACGCCTGGGCGGGCTTCGGCGCGGCGTTTGGTCCGGTGGTTCTGTTCTCGGTAATGTGGTCGCGTATGACCCGCAACGGCGCGCTGGCAGGGATGATCATCGGTGCGGTGACGGTAATCGTCTGGAAGCAGTTTGCCTGGTTGGGTCTGTATGAAATCATCCCGGGCTTTGTTTTCGGCAGCATCGGTATTGTGGCCTTCAGCCTGTTGGGTAAAGCGCCTTCAGCTGCTATGCAGCAACGTTTTGCCGAGGCTGATGCGCATTATCACTCAGCTCCGCCATCGCGTTTACAGGCAGAATAATCTGCCTCTGTCTTCAAGCCCGCCGCGAGCGGGCTTTTTTATTGCTTCCGTTGTAAACCTGCCGTAACCGTTACCCGCCTAACTGTTTACATTAAGTCATCATTCTCAAAACATTCTGCTTGAGTTTTTCTTTTCTGTAATGATAATCACTATCACTGTAATTTACTTTTCTTTTCATCAATTGACCGAGAATAACGTTTAAGGGTTCTTCGCATGTTTGTTCCATTTCTAATTATGTTGCGCGAAGGGTTAGAGGCCGCGCTGATTGTCAGCCTGATTGCCAGCTACCTGAAACGGACTCAGCGTGGTCGATGGATTGGTGTGATGTGGATTGGTGTTCTGCTGGCGGCGGCGTTATGCCTGGCGTTAGGGATTTTCATCAACGAAACCACCGGTGAATTTCCGCAAAAGGAACAGGAGCTGTTTGAAGGCATCGTGGCGGTCATTGCCGTGGTGATCCTCACCTGGATGGTGTTCTGGATGCGTAAAGTTTCGCGCAACGTCAAAGTCCAGCTTGAACAGGCTGTCGATAACGCGTTGCAACGCGGCAACCATCACGGCTGGGCGCTGGTGATGATGGTCTTTTTTGCTGTTGCCCGTGAAGGGCTGGAGTCGGTGTTCTTCCTGCTGGCAGCATTCCAGCAGGATGTAGGTATCTGGCCGCCGTTAGGCGCGATGCTGGGACTGGCTACCGCGGTGGTACTGGGTTACCTGATTTACCTCGGCGGCATTCGCCTCAACCTCGGGGCATTCTTTAAATGGACCAGCCTGTTCATTTTGCTGGTGGCTGCCGGTCTTGCCGCTGGGGCAATCCGCGCTTTCCACGAAGCCGGGTTGTGGAATCATTTTCAGGATGTGGCGTTTGACCTGAGCAGCGTGCTGTCGACGCATTCACTGTTTGGCACATTGATGGAAGGCATTTTCGGCTATCAGGAAGCGCCAAGCGTTAGTGAAGTCGCTGTCTGGTTTATCTACCTGATTCCGGCGTTGGTTATGTTTGCGTTACCGCCGCGTTCAGGCACTACGGCATCGCGTACCGCACCTTGATAAAAACGCGATGCAGAATACTTTTTAGTTACAACATACTTATTTATAGGGATAGGTTATGACGTTTAATTTTCGCCGTAGTGCGCTGCAGCTAGGTATCGCCGCGCTGTTTGCCTCCGCTTTTAATGCACAAGCTGCCGATATTCCGCAGGTGAAAGTCACGGTTAACGACAAACAATGTGAACCGATGACTATCACGGTTAATGCCGGGAAAACGCAGTTCATCATCCAGAACCATAGCCAGAAAGCGCTGGAGTGGGAGATCCTCAAAGGCGTTATGGTGGTTGAAGAGCGCGAAAACATTGCACCAGGCTTTAGCCAGAAAATGACCGCTAACCTCCAGCCTGGCGAATATGATATGACCTGCGGTCTGTTGACTAACCCGAAAGGCAAACTGATCGTAAAAGGTAGCGCAACGGCGGATGCCGCGCAAAGCGATGCTCTGCTGAGTTTGAGCGGCGCGATTACCGAATACAAAGCCTATGTGACAGCCGAAACCGCGCAGTTGGCTGCGGGCACTAAAGCCTTTACCGATGCGATTAAAGCAGGCGATCTGGAAAAAGCGAAATCGCTGTATGCGCCAACCCGTCAGCATTATGAGCGTATTGAACCGATTGCTGAACTGTTCTCCGATCTCGACGGCAGCATCGATGCGCGGGAAGATGATTATGAGCAAAAAGCCGCCGATCCTAAATTTACCGGCTTCCACCGCCTGGAGAAAGCGCTGTTTGGTGACAATTCCACCAAAGGTATGGATAAGTACGCCGACCAATTAAACAGCGATGTTCTTGACCTGCAAACGCGTATTAGCGAGCTGGCTTTCCCACCGTCTAAAGTTGTTGGCGGGGCAGCAGGACTGATTGAAGAAGTTGCTGCCAGCAAAATCAGTGGGGAAGAAGATCGCTATAGCCATACCGATCTGTGGGATTTCCAGGCTAACGTCGATGGTGCGCAGAAAATTGTCGATCTTTTGCGTCCTCAGTTGCAAAAATCCAATGCTGAACTGCTTGCGAAGGTGGATGCGAACTTCAAAAAGGTCGATACCATTCTGAGCAAGTACCGTACCAAAGACGGCTTTGAAACCTATGACAAACTGACTGATGCCGATCGTAATGCACTGAAAGGGCCAATCACGACGCTGGCGGAAGATTTGTCGCAATTACGCGGTGTTCTGGGTCTGGATTAAGCACTATGCAGCAAGATAATGAAAACGGCGTGAGCGAACCGTCACGCCGACGTTTACTGAAAGGGATGGGCGCCCTGGGTGGGGCGCTGGCGCTGGCGGGTGGGTGTCCGGTTGCCCACGCGCAAAAACCACAAAGCGCGCCGGGCACGTTGTCTCCGGATGCACGTAGTGAAGCGCAGCCGTTTTATGGTCAGCATCAGGCGGGGATCCTGACGCCGCAGCAGGCATCAATGATGCTGGTGGCATTCGATGTTCTCGCCAGCGATAAGGCCGATCTTGAGCGTTTATTCCGGTTGCTGACCAGCCGGTTTGCGTTTCTGACCACCGGTGGACCGGCGCCGGATACGCCGAATCCGCGTCTTCCCCCTATGGATTCAGGTATCCTTGGCGCATACATTGCGCCAGACAACCTGACGATGACGTTGTCAGTCGGCTCCTCGCTGTTTGATGAACGCTATGGCCTGAAATCGCAGATGCCGAAAAAGCTGCAAAAAATGACCCGCTTCCCGAATGATTCACTGGATGCGGCGCTGTGCCATGGCGATGTGCTGCTGCAGATTTGTGCCAACACCCAGGACACCGTCATCCACGCGTTGCGCGATATCATTAAACATACGCCCGATCTCCTTAGCGTGCGCTGGAAACGTGAAGGTTTTATTTCCGACCACGCCGCACGTAGTAAAGGCAAAGAGACCCCGGTCAATTTGCTTGGCTTTAAAGACGGCACCGCGAATCCGGACGCTACGGACGCGAAGTTGATGCAACACGTGGTGTGGGTTACGGACGGGCAGGGCGAGCCTGCCTGGGCACAAGGCGGAAGCTATCAGGCCGTCAGGCTCATTCAGTTTCGCGTTGAGTTCTGGGATCGTACGCCGCTGAAAGAGCAGCAAACGATTTTTGGTCGCGATAAACACACCGGCGCACCGCTGGGTATGCAGCATGAGCATGATGTGCCTGACTATGCCAGGGATCCTGAAGGCGAGGTGATTGCGCTCGACAGCCATATCCGTCTCGCAAATCCGCGTACGAAAGAGACCGACTCCAGCCTGATGATGCGTCGTGGCTACAGTTATTCGCTCGGTGTGACTAATTCCGGTCAACTGGATATGGGGCTGTTGTTTGTCTGCTATCAACACGATCTGGAAAAAGGTTTTTTGACAGTGCAGAAACGTCTGAACGGTGAAGCGCTGGAAGAATATGTCAAACCGATTGGTGGGGGATATTTCTTTGCTTTGCCGGGTGTTAAAACTGCAGATAATTATCTGGGACAGTCTCTGCTTGAAGCCTGATGATTATGCCCCGCAGTACAGCGGGGTTTTTCCTGACATCTTGATGAAGGAACAAACTATTTTTTATGATCGGTATGCGACTGAAATAATTCTGTCATCTTTCTGCAAGAGACTGTCTCTGGTGATAAGATAGAATTTAAGTTAACAACAAGTAAAAATATTGTTGCATTAGCGAAAGGTTATGATGTACTTATAAGTAATAGCGGTAGTTCCCGGCGGTGATTGTCATTCACTATGGAGATCGCGAATGGAAAAGTCCTGTATTGGACACGTTTTTCACAGTAACAGCAGTACCTTACGCGGACGTTTCTCTTCCGGTAGCCTCCTCGTCACCGCTAAATCTCTCTCTCATTCACTTCTTATCTTCGCAACTGACGCCCTGTACGGTGCGCGTAGCTGTGCGTGGCGTCTTATCCGAAAGCAAGCAATGGCTTACAAGGAAGCCAACCCTCAGATGTTCGTGCGCATAATCGTGCCGCCAACGGCGCGTGTGATGTATACCTACAACTCAAGGTGCTATCCATGGGAAGACAAAAAGCAGTGATCAAAGCTCGTCGTGAAGCAAAACGTGTGCTGAGGCGGGATTCGCGTAGCCATAAGCAACGTGAAGATGAATCGGTCACCTCGCTTGTGCAGATGGGCGGCGTAGAAGCGATTGGTATGGCGCGTGACAGTCGCGACGCCTCGCCAATCACGGCGCGGAATGAAGCTCAGGCGCACTACCTGAATGCTATCGAGAGTAAACAGCTGATCTTCGCCACCGGTGAAGCCGGGTGTGGTAAAACCTGGATCAGCGCGGCAAAAGCAGCAGAGGCCCTGATCCATAAAGATGTGGACAGGATCATTGTAACCCGTCCAGTTCTGCAAGCTGATGAAGACCTCGGCTTCTTACCTGGAGATGTTTCCGAGAAGTTTGCTCCCTATTTTCGCCCCGTGTATGACGTGCTTGTCAAACGGCTGGGAGCCTCCTTCATGCAATATTGCCTGCGACCTGAGATTGGTAAGGTGGAAATCGCGCCGTTCGCCTATATGCGTGGACGTACATTTGAAAATGCAGTGGTCATTCTTGACGAGGCTCAGAACGTCACTGCTGCGCAAATGAAGATGTTTTTGACCCGCCTCGGGGAGAATGTGACGGTGATTGTGAATGGGGATGTGACCCAGTGCGATCTACCAGCCCACGTTCGCTCAGGGCTTAGCGATGCGCTGGCCCGTTTCGAAGAAGATGAGATGGTTGGGATTGTTCGTTTCAATAAAGACGATTGCGTCCGCTCTGCGCTCTGTCAGCGGACGCTCAACGCTTACAACTGATAAGTACTCCGTCTTCAAGGCCCGGGAAACCGGGCTTTGTTGTTTGACGCCAGTACATGACCGGTCGGGGCTTCTCATCCCCCCCGTAGATGTGCAACATGCGAAAAAAAGCCCGTACTTTCGTACGAGCTCTTCTTAAAATATGGGGGTGAGGGGGGGGATTGACTCGCTTCGCTCGCCCTTCGGGCAGCCCACTCACTCCGTTCGCGGTCTGTCCAGCTGGCTGCGCCAGCAGTCGAACCCCGGTCGGGGTTTCTCATCCCCCCGTAGATGTGCAACATGCGAAAAAAAAGCCCGTACTTTCGTACGAGCTCTTCTTAAAATATGGCGGTGAGGGGGGGATTGACTCGCTTCGCTCGCCCTTCGGGCAGCCCACTCACTCCGTTCGCGGTCTGTCCAGCTGGCTGCGCCAGCAGTCGAACCCTGGTCGGGGCTTCTCATCCCCCCGCAGATGTGCAACATGCGAAAAAAAAGCCCGTACTTTCGTACGAGCTCTTCTCAAAATATGGCGGTGAGGGGGGGATTGACTCGCTTCGCTCGCCCTTCGGGCAGCCCACTCACTCCGTTCGCGGTCTGTCCA